>CAXXNM010000002.1:0-15429 GCA_963674675.2 Desulfobacteraceae bacterium | reverse complement strand
TGCTGAATCCAATACCGGGCCCACGGACATCGCTCCTTGTATGGATAGCGGATCAATTCCGTGGCAAGAATACGAAAATCTTTGTGCCTGATGGTAAAAAAAGAAACCACCTTTTTTCCTTTTAAGTCCCTTATTCCCATGGCAACATACAAGGTATGGTACAGCCCTTGAACATCGCACTTAACCGCCCCGGTAAGAATCGTGAGATCCATTTCTCTGGTAACATTGAAAAGATTCACCATGATCACGGTAAAATCTTTCTCCTTAAAATGCTTTTCAGCATCCGTCCGGGTGAGTTCGCATTGAATAAAATTTTTAAATCCGGCCTCCAGTTCATAAAACTCCTGGTCTGCCGCATGTCCGGTTATAGGAATCGTAAGAAGAATTATAAATATGGCATTGCATATTTTTGTTATCTTATCCATTTACAGGTTGTTCCGCAGTTCCTTTTTCAGGTTTAATCAAGTTTTTTATGGTCTGTTGAAGCCGGTTCAACGCCACAGGTGTAACCGTAACCGTCCCGGCCCCTGAAAATTTTGACAGATATTGCCGCTTTATATTTTCGTTATTATAGCCGGTTTCTACAAGTATAGGTATTTTGTGATCAAGCTGAAGCAATTTATCGACAAAAGCCTCGGAGCCCATACCAGGCATATTGTAATTCACAATGATCATTTTAAATTTTTCAGGCTGATTTCTGAATATTCCCAAAGCGGTTTCAGGATCTCCTGAGATCATGCCGATATAGCCCATACGCTTGAGCACAGTATCAATGAGTTCACTGCGTTTGTTATTTTGATCCAGTACGAGAATATGCCCCTGTCCGGCTATAATCCAGGCCTGTGTATCCAACACATTTTTGGTATCAAAAACATGACTGCCTTTCATTGACCAGGTTGCAGGATTAAAGGGATGGACATTTGTCACATCGGTTTCATAAACTTTTGAAGAAATAAACAAATCGTTTTCATTATCAGGAACCTTGACAATGAAACCTTTATCCTGGGCGACATACCGGCGCAGCCACCCGCGGTATTTATGATCTTCCCCAGTGAGCACCAGCATCTTTAAACCCGCATGGGAACGCACCTGAAAGGAATGGTAAATCACAGGAGTGCCGGCATAGTCCTTCTGGTTCTCCATGTAGTTTTCCTCTACAAATTCAACCATAAAATCCCTGGCCCGGCAGGGCACTGTTGTTATAATCAAGACAAACATCAGGATAAGGGCCATGGAAATTTTAAAATGACGTATCATAACTGTTTTTCCTAAAATTCATGGAGTTCAAATAATGAAGTTCAGATAATAATAGTATCGGTATGAACCCCAAAATCCTTGATTGCACCCGTGTATGAAAATTTCAATCTTGATTTTAAAGCAATGTTTTGGAAAGAACAAACAGTAAAGTATAAAGTAGGGTTAAGAACAGCACAAGTTCCCGGTGATCTGTGCTGCGCCGACCCCGGTACCGGGAAAGCAAAAGACCTGCAGCATTGATCAGGGTCCCTGCACCCAGCACATCAACAAGAAAACGGACATAGTTCTGATCCCAGTAGCGCCTTAATTGCAGATGGTAGAAACGGTCAAAAAAAGTTTCAAACTCGGGCTGGGCCCTGTGAAAAATCAGAATAGCAGCAATCAATCCGGCACAGGCAGCGATATTCATCCAGATAAAAACAATACCGAAAAGGTCGGTGGATTTTCGCCTATCTGATTGCTTTTTCTTTTTTGTAATCACAAATTGAAATTGCTTTGCGGGCTGTGGCTTTTACATGAAGTCTCTTATATGGGCTTGGGCCTTGAACCTGCGCGTAATCATTTCAATAATCTCCTCGGCACTGGTCTCTATGGGCTTATTGCTCACATTGATCATCGAAAAGCCCTTGGTAATATAATATTTCTGGGCGTGTTCAATCTCCTTTTCAATTTCATCCTTTCCAGAGTAGGCGTAGATATCCTTCGCCCCCAGGCTTTCCTGGCGCATCCTCCTGTGTGCCTGCAGCTGCTCCGGGTTAATGTTCAGTGCAAACACCCGGCGCCGGTCCACAAGATCCAGGCTCTGGGGCATGGGAACACCCGGGACAAAAGGAATATTCGCCACCTTCCACCCCAAAACGCTCATGTACATTGACAAAGGAGTTTTACCGGCCCTGGACAACCCTATCAACACAATTTCGGCCTTAACTAAACTCTCCGGGTTCAAACCGTCATCATGGGCCAGGGCAAAATCAATGGCAGATACCTGTTCTAAATTCACCAGATGAATTTCCCTATAAAGCCCCGGAGTTTCCAGGGGCGGACGGTCAAGAAATGTTTCTACTTTTGAAATAATGGGCCCCATCAAATCAATGGTCACAATATGATTGTCCATGCCCTGGCGCGTGAGGTACCTGCGAAGGTTTGAATCTACAATCGTATGAACAATCATACTTTCAATATCCTTGACCTTATCGATGAGATCATCGACCTGGCTTTCCGTACGTATCCTGGGAACTTTTACAACAGAGATATTGGAATCAGGAAACTGTACAAGGGTGGATTCCACGAGATGAAAGGCATTGACGCCCTCACCGCAGGAAACGATATATATCATCTGAAATTTACCCGATCCAAGCATGTCTTTCATAAAATGAGGCCCTTTATCCTATCAGGATTTTAAGTTATGTTTTATATAAAATTACCCATACATAAACATAATACAAGAGTCAATTATCGATTTTCCTTGCGGCCCGGCACTTTCTTAAGCGCCTTTTTTCTTCGCCGTTGCTTCTGCTTTTTCAACCGGAATAGTTTCCGAGCTGCGGCATCGGGCATCCCGGATTTTAGCTGTTCAATTTTTTCCACCAGGTGTCGCAGGGCCATAAACCGGTTGAGATGCTGGGATCTGTATTTCCCAAATTTTACGCTTAGTTGGGTGGGCAGGTGGGTTAAAAATACGGCAGTGGACGATTTATTTACCTTTTGGCCGCCACGGCCCGAGGATTTTATAAACTTCTCCAGGATATCTTTTTTGTAAATCCCCAAATGATCCATTTTCTTTTCAAGGGCTTTTATTTTTTTTATATCAGGACCGGGCATAAAGATTCCAGCAGCTAAGTTTTAACAGACGTCTTTGACTGAAAAATTTTTCCAATTTTATCAGACATCTCTTTTATGGAAGGCGGTTTGGATAACACAGCCCTGATACCTTTTTGCGCCATCATATCCAACGTAATGTCATCACTGAATCCCGTACAAAGAAAAATAGGGGTATCCGGGCGGATTTTCCTTATATTTTCTGCCAGACAATCCCCATTCATATGCGGCATATACAGATCCGTAACTACAAGGTCATATGTTAAGGGCTCTTTTCTGAAACGCGCCAGGGCTTCCAAAGGATCCGTCATGGTTGTGGTTTGACACCCTAAGCGGTCCAGCATGGACTTTGCTACTTTGAGAATGATATCTTCATCATCCACAAAAAGGACATGGATTTGATACTGGATGTCGATTACATCATTTAAGGCAGGCGTGTGAAAACGCTTTGAAGCAACGCTTTTTTCCGAAAAATTTGGAAAATATAATCTGAACTCACTACCCTTGCCCAATCGGCTGTCTACCTTTATGCCGCCATCCATATCTTTAACGATACCATAAACAACAGACAGTCCCATGCCGGTTCCATTCTCGTTGCCCCTGGTGGTATAAAAGGGTTCAAAAATATGGCTCATTACCTCCTTTGACATACCGCCTCCTGTATCGGAAACACTTAAGCAGATGTAATTTCCCGGCTTGATCCTGCCGTTGGCATCGGATTGAGAAACCGTTACAGGCATCAATGAAATCTTGATTACGCCTCCTGTGTCACCTATGGCATGTACACCATTGCTAACCAAATTCATTATGATCTGGTGTACTTGGGTGGGATCCGCAGTAACAGAGGGACAACTTGGGTCTACCTTTTTTACTATTGAAATATTGCGGGGAATACCGGACTTCATCAGCGTGAGCACAGTGTTTATACAATTTTGTATCTGTAACGGCTGTCTTTCAATTTTTTTATGACGGGAAAAATTTAAAATCTGCTGGACAAGTTCTTTTGCCTGCAGGGCACTTTCATAAACTTGTGTCAGAATTTCTTTGGTTTCATTATCATAAGCAGCGTTTTTAAGAAGCAGAATTTCTGCATTTGCCAGAATGGGAAACAGCATATTGTTAAAATCATGGGCTATACCACCGGCCAGGGTGCCAAGGGCTTCAAGTTTCTGGGCCTTAGCCATTTTTTCATTGAGCTCAATCTCATTGGAGCTGTTCCGCTGTACTCCGACATAGTTGGTAATGACACCATTATTATCCTTTACCGAAGATATGGTAATGTGCATTGTAAAAAGAGAATTGTCTTTTCTTTTAAATTCAGCATGGCCGCTCCATACCCGCCCGGAACTGATGATGGACCGCAGGTTGATATTAAACTGGCTGTCATGCTTGCTGTCTCTAAACATGCAGATATCCTTGCCAATGCACTCTTCCCTGGAAAATCCGGTTAGCTTTTCAAATGCAGGATTGATATATTCAACAATTCCTTTGGAATTTGTAATGTAAACCGTTTCAGGAAATTGCTCTACTGCGGCGAGCAGCAATTCTCTTTCTTTTTTAATTTTTTGATTGATTACACTCGCAAAGCCAGCAGGTGTAGAGCCGAAATTTGTATCAATGGTCCGGGGATTTTTAAGTGTGCCGATCTCTTGTTTCAGGGTGGCATTTTCAAACTCAAGCTCTTTTATCCGTTGTTCTAAACTGTTGTATGACGCCTTTTGAGACATGCTCCTCCTGAACAAAAAAACGATGGTTTTTAAGATCTTAATGAAATCCTAAGATAATTTTTTATATATCCTTATCTAAAAATATAACTGTTTGACAAGAAATTTTTCGTGCAATTGTGAGTTTAGGCATTCGAAAAAAAGTTGATATATCAACCATAAAAATCAATTTTTAGCTTATTTGGACTTTCATATAAACCATAATGAATGGTATATGATACAGGATTTGGTTTCGACCTAACAAAAGAAACGGAGGTTAAGGAGTTGTATTCAAAAATTGTAATTTTAGATTTCCCGCCACAATCGGCCCAAAGGCCTATTGTCTGCCAACTGGTCAAAAAATATGACCTGATGTTTAATATCTTAAAGGCACGGATATCTTCAAAAAGTGAAGGCCATATGGTGCTTGAAATATCGTCTGCCGGGAAAGCTTCATTTAACAAGGGAATCACCTATTTAAAGGAACAGGGTGTCCGTGTATCAACGCCCGAACATAAAATTTATAAAGATGAAGAAAAATGCACCCATTGCGGCGCATGTACCGCGGTTTGCCCCACAGACGCCCTATACATCAAACGCCCTGAAATGGAAGTGATATTTGATCTGAATAAATGCAGCCTGTGCGAGCGCTGCCTTCTGACCTGCCCCGTCCGGGCCATGGGTTTGTTCAGTGACGATCTAAAAGAAACGGCCTGATGTCTGATTCACCGGTTGTGGCTGTTGCCCTGAGCGGCGGAATAGATTCCCTGGTAGCAGGGTTTCTAATTAAACAGCGTTTTAAAAAGGTTTTCGGCATTCATTTCACCACCGGCTATGAAAAGGATGTGCCGGACGTATCTGCCTTGGCATCGCTTTTTGGGTTTCCCGTGCATACCATAGACCTGTCCCGGGAATTTGAGACCAGGGTGGTTGATTATTTTGTGTCAACCTACATGGCCGGAAGGACACCTAATCCATGTCTTGTCTGCAATGTGCAGATAAAATTCAAGGCGTTGTTTAACCATGCACAAACGCTTGGAGCGGATTTGATGGCAACCGGCCATTATGCAACAGTGGTCAACAGGTACACCCCCGGCAACAAAAAGATTGAACAGGCATGGCTTGAAAGGGCGACGGACCTGAAGAAAGACCAGTCCTATTTTCTATCCATGCTTTCCCCTGAAATTTTAGACAGATTGGTGTTTCCCCTGGCCGATTTTACCAAAAGCCGGGTCCGGGAATTTGCCGGGCAACACAACCTTGTACCGCTTGTGCCGGATGAAAGCCAGGATATCTGCTTTTTGCCGGATAAACATCATGGGGAGTTCATTATCGCCAAAACCAAAATTTCCCCTAAACCCGGGCCGGTGGTTGACAGCCAGGGCAGGATTGTGGGATCCCATCAGGGGCTTCACAAATTTACGATTGGCCAGCGCAAGGGTATCAATATTCCAGGCCCTGCACCCTATTATGTCAAAAAAATTAATATGAACACCAATACACTTCATGTGTGTTTTAAATCAGACCTTGCCCAAAAACGAATGACGGTTGAACAAATGGCCTGGAATTATCCTGAAAAAGAAAACATCAGAAATCTGACCGTTCAAATCCGGTACGGCCACAAGGCAGCCCCTGCCCGTCTTGACTGGGATGAAACACTTGGCATTGTAACATTTGACGCGCCTCAAAATGCGGTAACGCCTGGACAGGCAGCAGTATTCTATCAGGGAAATCGCGTATTAGGCGCGGCTTTCATTCAGTAATTCAATGAAAAAAAAAACATTTTATATCGAAAGCCTTGGCTGTAAAGTCAATCAATATGAATCAGACGGCATTGCAGCCCAGCTTGAAGCCCATGGATTTTCAAGGGCAGGTAAGGGCAGCCCCGCTGATATTTGTATTATCAATACCTGTGCAGTAACCTCCAGGGCCGGCATGCAGTCCCGCCAGGAAACCAGAAAATTGATCCGTGAACATCCCGATGCAACAGTGATTGTCACCGGGTGCCATGCACAGACAGATCCGGAACAGTTCAAAAAAATTTCAGGGGTGGATCTTATTGTCTGTCACCAGGATAAACCGCTGATCCCCACATATCTTACCCGGGAACCACCTAAAAAAGATTTATTTGAATTCAAAAAACCTGAATATGGCAAAAATGCATGCTTTGTAGGGTTTGACCGTCCCGTATCCGGAAAAATGACCCGGGCCTATCTGAAAATCCAGGATGGGTGCAATCAGTTCTGCACCTATTGCATTATCCCCTATGCCAGGGGGGCATCCGTATCTATGCCCTTTGACCAAGTCATGGCCCATGTTTCAGGCTTAAACAAGCAAGGGTTCAAAGAGGTTATTCTGACAGGCATTCACACAGGGTTGTATGGTATTGACTTAGAGCCTGAAACCTCTTTGACACAACTTGTAAAAACCCTTGATGAAAAACAGCCGGTGGATCGGATAAGGATTTCTTCCATTGAGCCCCATGAAATAACAGATGATCTTATTAATCTGGCGCGACCCGGGCATATTTTATGCGATCATTTCCATATCCCTCTCCAAGCAGGGGATGATGGGGTGCTGTCCCGTATGAAGCGGCCTTACTCCGTTGAACAGTTTTCAAAAGTCATCCACAGCATCCATGCCACCCTGCCCCATGCCGGTATTGGACTTGATGTGATCATGGGCTTTCCCGGTGAAACCGACGAGGCGTTTGAAAATACATACAAGCTTGTAGCGGATCTGCCCGTATCTTACCTTCATGTGTTTCCCTATTCACCGAGAAAAGGGACGCCTGCATGGCATTTCACCCCAAAGGTGCCGTCGGATACGGCAAAAAAGAGAGCTGCACTGATGCGAGAGCTTGGCGAGCAGAAACATAGTTATTTTATCAAGTCAAACCAGGGCCGGACACTTAAGGGCCTGATCCAGAATCAACGGGACCGGCGCACAGGCATGCTTAAGGCAGTCACCAGCAACTACCTGACCGTCTTTATTAAAAATGAAAAGGATGCACATGGCAATCCGGACAGCCTTAAAGGACAAATCGTTAATATTAAATATGATCAATGCAACAACGGCAACTGCCTTGTTGGTGACATTGTTCCCTGACACCTATACGCCATCGTGCCCTTAATCCTGCTCTTGCTATATATGGGAAAATCATGATGCCTTTTTGGCAGATTGGGTCCTGTCACCAATTCCCAATAAAAGACCTTTTACAGAGATGTCTTCGTCAAGCGTCTCCCAATGCAGGCCGGTACCACCACCGCTGATAATATAATCAGCTCGTTGTGTTTGGGATGCATTGAGGAGTCGTGGGAAGTAAGCAAGTGGAACACCAAGCTGACGCCCATCCGTGAGTTCTACCCACATATTATCCGAATCAAATGATATTTTTTTTGCATGTGGTTCAAAAGTTAATGTGTTCATTCCAATATATGTGATACTTCATCTTAACGTTTGCGCTTCTTCTTATTTTTTCTACGCGAAGCCTTAGTCATTTTCCTTTTTTGTTTCTTTTTTGAATTTATTTTTTTTGGGCTTTTTTGAATATTTTCGTTTGGACCTTCAATTATACTTTCATTATAGGCCAGCATAAACTCATTCATTTGATTTTGATCGGTCATATCAAAACCAGCTTTCTGTCCCATTGTCATAAATGACTTAGCCATACCAAACTTCGACGAATCATTCATAATGGCATTAAATTCCGGTTCAATCTCGGTCAAAAAATCAATGATTGTATCCGCATTTGAAAGTTTGTATTTATCTCTAAGGAATTGCCAGAATGCTAATAACTCAGGAATAGCATCATCAGCATCTTCAGGAGAATTCAAGGAAATTTTTCTTGGAAAAAGGTCAGTTACGATTTCATGAATATCTCCTTCGTCCATTTGGGGCAGCGTGACACCTATATAACCAATTCCATAGTATATAAGCTGAGCAATCCAGAATCCCATTTCAGGATCAGCTTTAATACGTTCTTTGCCTTGGGATGAAAGTTCAAATTCTTCTAAAATAGCATCCTGGTATTCTCCCAATGCTTCTTCTGATTCATCGCTTCCATCATATTCTATTTTATCAAGTTGATTGATGTTGAAATTCATTGTTTTTTACCTTTAATTTATCTGTTTGATCAGGAAACTGTTGTTCGGCATTTCTATGCTGTTTGCCGAGACATTTCTTGATATGAAAATTCCCAGAGCCCAGCATTATCTTTTGCATGTTCTATAGTCATGCTGACAAGGTTGCCTTTTTCATCAATGTCAATATAGATATTTTCACTTATTTCTTTAGTTTCATGGACGGCCTTGTCTGTGAATTCTATGTGAGCAGTATCCGTGTCTGAAAAATATTTCATCCTCATATTTTATTCCCCCTTGTATGACCTATCGAAGAACGCATTATGCACCGTTTCGCCATCTTCGAGCAAGATAACCCTCAAGTATTTTCCAACCTCTGATATTCTGGCCCACTTTCTGATCCTTCTATCGGATTGTATTTCAACTTTTTCAGGCTTCTCGATAACCGCCTTTATCCAATCCTCTTTGATTTGGATACGGTCTGGGCGTTTCCTCGTATATTCAAAATACTGTGTGGTCTTCATTTTTCAAGATCCTATTACATAATTGTTGCCGAACAATAAGCTGAGTTGCGGCAGCCAAGGGCAGCACCATCGGCAATTGCGCGCTTTCCGTCGTCAACTTCCGGGTAGAAGCACCGGTTACCAGGCGCTCCCCCCCACACACACCCTGACTTAAAGATTTTCCTCATCCGGGTCCTCGGTTCAGGCTCTTTTTACCAAGCAGTTAACTGGTCAGGCGACACCCGGACCGGCACATAACATGAAAATCACCGGTTTATCCGGCGTATTTTCTGGTTAACGTTTAGTTAGTGCACTTAGAAGACCCATTTTGGTATTAAAATGAGTCTTCTAAGTGCTCTTTTCAAAAATTTTGTAAAAAATTTTCTTTTATTAACAATGGGTTGTTTGATTTTGCTTGGCCCGACCCACTTTGCAACTTTGCCCATTAGCACAAGTTTAAAAAGAATAGGAGCCGCCTCTTAATAAAGTAAAATCCTCTCCTAAACCTAAAGTTTAGGAGATCTTTGTACCTTCAGTAAAGTATTGATTACAAATACCACTATTCCAAATAATAGTAGCCTCTCGATAAATCGAGGAGGCGGCTCCTAAGATGTGATACCAACGTCCAAATCCAAATCATTAAGATGCCTTCTTTTTACACGGGCAAAAATGGCCTCAATATCCTCAATTTTATATTTCCCTTTGGGATTAATATGCCCTCTATTTCCAAGGTATTTTAATTTTTGTTTAATGGTATCGTATTCACTATAATTGTGTATATACCCTCCAAATGGATCGTATTTCGCTTTGTAAAACGCTTTAGATAATTTTTTGAGATTTTCTGGTGATTTATTTTTAAAATCGTTCAATCTTTTAAAAAAAGATTCAATGATATTGTCAAGTTTATGAAGAAGAGACATATCTGATATTTCAAGAAAATAAAAAATCCATCCATAACGCCTATTCTCATCGATAGCACCTGTTATTTTTTCGTTTAAATCTTCCAAGAAGACAGTTTTTTGCGTTTCTTTGTTTAACCAAGGATACTTTTTTCTTCTTTGATCCGTATTGTGCAAATATGATGAAAATTTAGCTGCGATAGAGGTGATAAATCGTTCTATATTTGCTTCTTTTATACTCGTTTTTTCTTTTGAAATCGCATACCCTAAATATTCAAAATTTTGATCAATTAATTTACACTCTGTTTTACTGTCATTTAAATCCAAATCATATTCAGACAAAAGACTTTCTACTTCTTTCTCTATGTAAAAAGAATCATTTTGATCTGTGAAAATTAGTAGTTGAGTAGCCCGAGGGAACCGCCCCCTCAGGCCCTCACAGAACCGGACGTGAACGTCTCCGCTCATCCGGCTCCTATCGACCAGCCTATGCATAGAGCAATCTCCAATGGGCAAACAAATTCGGCTGTCTTCGTGCAATTCGAGCCAACCACTGACTTGCCCTTCGTCGATGTCCTCTAAAGCGTTTGTATTTCCTTGTTGCCCAAATCACCAATCGGTGATCCAGACACCTTAAGGCCGGGTATAGTGCAGATTTATAAAACCTGCCATAGTAGTTAATCCAGCCTCGAATGACAGGATTGAACATGTAGGCTAAATCTTCCAGGCTCTTGTCACTGCGCCTGGGCCAATTCCACTTTCGTGAGGTTTGTCGAATTGCTTTTGCTGCTTTATTACTGATAGCAGGAGAAAAATTAATGAAAAATTTTCCCCATCGGTTCTTTGATCTTCGGGCACGAAAAGTATAACCCAGAAAATCAAAGCTTGTCAGGGAATAATCTTTCTGCCGGTCTGTATCCTTGCAGTAGACGATTTTTGTCTTTTCCGGATGCAGTTCCAGTCCAACATTCCCCATTCGCTCATTCAGCTTTCTCAGCAAATATTCTGCCTGGGCAAGGCTTTTACAATGGCACACGGCATCATCCGCATAGCGTTCAAACGGTATGCTCGGATAACCCCTCTCCATCCACATATCAAATGCATAATGCAAGAAGAGATTGGCCAGCAGGGGACTTATAACGCCGCCTTGCGGGGTTCCCTTTTTTGGATAGAAAAGTGTGTGATCTGTCATCATCACCGGGGCTTTCAGCCACCGTTCTATATACAGAAGCACCCATTTGACATCCGTGTGATGCCGAACTGCTTTTATCAAAAGATCATGATCAATATTATCGAAAAATCCTTTAATATCAAGATCCAATACCCAGTCATACTTCCAGCAATTCTTCCGGGCTTTCCCGACTGCATCCAAGGCAGATTTCTCTGGTCGATAGCCATAAGAATCCGAATGGAAATGCTTTTCCAATTCCGGTTCCAATTGTTGCTTGACTACCTGTTGGGCAATTCTGTCCGACACCGTCGGTATTCCCAGCGGTCTCATTCGACCGTCTCCCTTGGGTATTTCCACCCTCATTACCGGAGGGGGGAAATAACTGCCAGAAGACATCCGATTCCACAGTTTGTATAGATTGTCCTTTAAGCTGGACTCAAACTCTTCTATCGACTGTCCATCTACACCGGCAGCCCCTTTGTTGGCTTTAACCCGTTCATATGCCTCCACGACCTCATGTTTTGGAATACAAAACGGCTTTGCTTGGTTCAATCCAATCCTCCTGTTTCCAGTTGTTTTCTTTACTTCAAGCTGGTCAATGCTTCCCCTTCGCTCCAATTCCATTACAGAATCTTCATCACTACTACGGGTCGCTCCGCCCCTGTGCCCTGCATCGGTACTCTCATACTTACGGGTCCTCCGCTTGTATTTCTCCCTTAGCATCAGGGCGACAGGTTCCCACGTTCCACACAAAAGCCTGTCCCAAGTTCACGCCACCTTTATGCCGGAGGCCGCCCGGCCAGTAAACAGGTAACCGCCGAACTTATCCCGGGTTAACGACTACCCCCCGGTTTTGACCTCATCCCTACGCTTTCGACACTTCAATAGTGATTCACTTGCGTTCGTCTCCTTGGGACCCACCTGACAAAATCTTGTCTTGCCTTTTCCGTAACGCTCACCACCCCGGCTCTTAACCGACGCAGCTTACGGTGGTTTGAAGCCTCCACCTGCATGGCGGCTTCGAGGGGCCTTCCCTCATCTTTTGTGCAGCATGGCTGCACTGCTTATTGCAGCAGTGCCTGCCTTCGTGGCACACTGTCATCGACATATCGAAAATATTTAAGTCCCAGGCTTTTCAACTGTTTATCCACTTCAAATAGATAAATATTTGCCAGGATATTCGAAATTGAAAGTCCTTGGGGCACACCAGAAAGTCTTTTGTACTTATCCTTGTTCCTCTTTTTGTAATTTATTGGGACAGTAGGAGTCTTTAGAGTGGAACGTATTAACGATTTTAATATATTTGATTTTACACGTTTACAAATAATTTTAAGTAAAATATCGTGATTAATATTGTCATAAAATGATTTAATATCAGTTTTGAAATAGCATAAATTAGTTGAAGTATTTTTGTTATAAAAAAGTTTGATTTCTTTTATATAATTATTCGGTAATTTTCGATAAACACATTCTGGAAATATTTCGTGAAGAATTTCCTTTAATTGACTTAACACTATTCTATCTCTTATGGTTGATACAGATATGAGGCGAGGTTTTTTGTCCCTTCCCTTGCTTTTAAGCTTTTCAACATAAGGTGAAAACCTATATGTGCCATTATTGCATTTTTTATATATTATTTTTAATTCTCTGGTTTTTATAGAATTGAATCCTTTAATACCAATTCTATCGATTCCTCTAGTAGCTTTTTTGGATATTTTTTCTTCATAAACCTTTTTAAGAGCTTTTAAACGAAATTGTGCCTTAAATATTTTATATGAACTTACCATAATTACTTAGAAATCGACAATTTTAGAAATGACAAATAGAGGCATAAAGACCGTTAGAAAATAACATACCATTTGTAGCGCATAGCGTGCCAAAGGAAACCAAACGTATAAAATGTACCATGGAGGCATTTTTAATTTTTGATCTTGTGTAAACTTTTTAGAATGCTGCCAAACAAATTGATAATAGTCTATTGAACTATGATTTTCATTTTCATCTAAGATATCATCATACTCTTTCGATAGATCGTTTATTTGGACCTGATCATCAATCATCGACAAATTGTTAAGTAACCGTCTTATTTTCCTTCCACTTTCATGGTGTTTGAATGATTTTATTTCTAACTGATTCAAATTTACCGCCAGACTAAGGCAAAGTATTAATATAGAAAGAAATATTGATGTGAATTGGCAATGTTCACAGAAACACTTTTGAATTTTCCCTGAGTACAACAATATTGACAAAATAGTTAGATATATGGAAGTAAAAAATAGTGACCACCGAATACAATGCCTCCAGCTATCTACCCTTTTAGCTGCATTGAATCTTGTTATGCTTGTCGACCATAATCTAAAATCAAGGTCAGATTTGTTTATCATTGTATAACGTTCCATTTGGGTTTGGGCGCTAACAGTGCTAATAACTGGAAAACTTACATCATAATAACCTTATATCTGCATAGATTTTCCATTATAATTCGTATCATCATTCTTAACCTGGAGAAGGCAGTCCAAAATATCACTCCGTTCTTAACATTTTCCATAACAACCGGTATTAGTCCCTGAAAACGGGACATTATCCAAATCTATTTTAGACCAGATTGATTTTACCTGAAAATCAATATTGGAGCTTATCCTGTCTGCCCCCGGAATTCAAGACTCGAAACACCAGGAGCGAATCCGAAATTATCATGGACTGAAAAGGTTTAATGAAAAGGCAATAACCGAGATCAACAAATTTATTTTTGAAGAAGCATCCCGTTTGAAAACAGACGGCAGACCTTATTGCTGGATTCGAGCAAGAGCATGAGCATGATTAAGAGCACGAACAAGGAGAAATAAAGGCTGAATCAGAATCCCCGGATTTTTCTAATGTGCTCGTAAGCATCCTGGATTTCGGTAAATTTATCCGAAGCAAACTTGACAAATTCTTCGGGCAGCCCTTTGGCCTGGACCTTATCCGGATGATATTCCTGGACCAGGCTCCGGTATTTCTTTTTTATCTCTTCATTACTCGCATTTTGATCGCACTTAAGGACCGCATAATAGGGATCGGATTTTTTCACATACCTGGATTTAAGCCGGTTATACTCTGACTGGGAAAATCTGAAAATCCGGGAAGCGGACAACAACATCTGCTCCTCACCATCGGAGATATTGCCGTCAGCCGAGGATACCCTGAGCAGCATATCCATCATCAACTCAATGATATTTGCCTGGTATTTGAATACTGAATAAAATTGCCAGGCAAAATCTTCAAAGGTCTGGGAAGATGTCACGGCATTTCTGAAAATATTTTTGGCCGTTTCACGGGCCGCTTCATCAAGTTGAAGATCATTAACCATAAAACGGTCAACTACTTTTATCTCCTCTTCACTAATCCGGCCGTCTGCTTTGCTGATTTTAGCCAGCATGGAAAACGCCGCAGTAAAAAAAACAAGCTGGGCCTCCTCATTAGAAGACAAACCCGGCCGTTTATTGCCCGGAATGGAACGTAAATATTCATCCTCTCTTTTGTCCACAAAAGCGTGGCCAAATGCAGCCCCAGCCACAGCACCCAAGGGACCGCCCAAGGCCAGTCCTATGGTACCACCAATCACTTTTCCAAGCCAACTCATACAAAACCCTTTAAATTTTCTTACACTGTAATAGATGATCAAGTTTTCAGGGAGATTGCCCTTGCCACAAAATCAAAGATTATATATAAACACTCAAGTCCCCATCGTCAAACATTAACGGGAAAAAGCTAAGCGTGCTGATTAAAAACATCGTGGGAGCGATTATTATATTTCTGAATATGGCGGGTCTTGGATACTTGTTTTTCATTGGGATTGCGAATTTTTTTAAAAATTACGACGCCAAAGAACAAGAAAAACTCAACACGATTGCCGAAACCCGAATCAATAAAGGCCAACCGATTGTAATTGACGAAGACATCATTCCCGATGAAGATGATCTATTAAAGGATATGGACCTTTCTGATCTTGACGGC